>NZ_CP115033.1:0-5410 GCF_014596845.2 Citrobacter sp. C5_2
GGCTTCTGCGATGACTGCAACGAGAAGCTGGCAGACTGCGTCTGTGAGCGCTGCAGCGATTGTGGAAATTTAGATGAGCACTGTAGCTGCTCACGTTGCGACGAGTGCGGTGAAAAACTGGATGAGTGCATATGTGAGGAGTGCGAAGAATGTCTCCGCAGTCCACATGATTGTATCTGCGAAAACTGACCTAAGGCCGAATTCTCTTTCAAGAGCGACCGGGACGGTCGCTCTTATTTACCATAACATCCGTTGCCCGCACCGCTGAGACGGGGTTGGCTGCGTTTCCGGTGCCAGACTCAGGAAAGTGGCGACAGACATGACGAAAAAACACCAGAAACGCAGCCGCTGGATATTACACTAGTGCATAGTCATGCAGCCAGATGCATGGATGTTAAAGTCACACTAAAATCCGCGCCAATGCCTTAAAAACCGACAAATGCTTCTCCAGCCAGTCCCACAGCTCCGCCGCCAGATACAGGCAGTTAAGCAATGATTCAATAAGATTTAACAGCTTCATTTCCCGCTCCTGAATAAGTCGTGACCTTTTTGATCACGAACCTATTTAGCGGGAGAAATAAGAGCCCCTCTTCGTGCGGGTTGTCAGCTGCCTGGATGGTTTAAAGTGTCGGCCCGCGGTAGGTTTTCTGCGGCTGGCGCTCCAGCTCCAGTGTTTTCTGATACTCATTCTCCCTCTGCCGGAGCTCGATGGCATTCAGTTCCCGGACAAGCGGCGCAGCTGCTCGCTTAAACTCAGCACCTGCGTGCTCAAGTCCGACACGCGCTCGTTCAGCACCGCGTTCTCCCGTTGCATAAGCCCACACATGCTCCGCCATTCCGCGAAGGCGCTCTCCCATTCGTCCAGCCTTTGCGAGTAGTCCTGCTGTAGCTGCTCTAATGCGCTCAGCAACTGCTTTTCCAGCTCTGTCATTTTCAGCTACTCCTGTTTCAGGCGGATCCATGTCGTCCCGTCGTAAGGGATGGCTTCGGTTTGTATCCCCGGCGGCAGGATAAGAAACCTCCGGCCGTCGCTGCTCTCCTGATAGCGCACTCCCCACGTCCGGGCGGTCATTTTCGCCAGGGTATCTTCCTGCTGACGAAGATGCGTGTAATTGTCGGTTATCTGCTGCCCCTGCCACCACAGAATGCTCCCGCTCGTGCCGATCAGCAGCGCTGACACCATCAGGATGGTGAGCCATGTCCGCCCGGCAGTCCGCAGTACGCTCCGCCGGTTTTTCTCCATCGCCTCGCTCATACTCTGCTCGTGGGCGAGGATGGCGTCGCTGATTCTCCTCGCGCTTGCGCTCAGTTCCGCTCTGACAGACTGCTCGTGCTCGCTGAATGCGGCTTTCAGCATCTCGCCGGTACTCTGCTGCTGCGCTTTCGATTGCTGCTCTAAGTCCTTCGCCAGCGTTAAAAGACTGCTCATAGATGGCTCCCTTCAGTCGGATGTTTCGCCCCCCGTCCGGGTCGGCAATGCTGATACTGCTTTTCGTGGTGCGCACCACCTCAAAACCTGCACCTTCAAGAGTGTCAGTGACATCCTGACGGCTTTTCAGCTCCCCGGACGAAGCAAGGGTCAGCAGTCCCCGGGTAATGGCTTCTGCGGCCTCCTGCTTCGTTTTCGGCAGCCCGGACGGCGTGACCAGCGCCCGGCGGTTTTCCGGCGCGTTCGGGTCGTGCAGCCCCAGTCTGCCGTTCACGATAGTCTGCCAGGCATCGATGCGCGGCCGGTCGGCGCGGTCGTAGTAAGGCTGGAGCCGCCTGCCGGTCAGCAGCTCGGTATTGGGGATCAGAAAGTTCAGCTCCAGACGCCCCTTGTCCGCGTGCTCCACCCACAGAATGCTGTACTGATCTTTATCGAGTCCGGGCATCAGAACCCGCTCGAAGCTGGCCATCAGTTTTTCCCGCTGGCCGGGAGGCAGATCGGCCTCCGCAAACGACAGAACGCCGGAGGTGTATTTCTTAACGTAAGGCGACGCGTCAATCAGCTCCCGGACTTCTTCCGGCTTCCCCTGCAGGACGGTGGCGCCTTCACGCTGCCGGTCTTTACCCAGCAGATAGTCCACCGGCCCGGCGCCACCGCCGCGGCCGCGCGGATGAAATTTAACGATCATCGTCCGTTCCTTTCTCAAGAACGGCGTGCCGCAGCCGCTCAAGGCCGGCATCGATGGTCATCAGCGCCGCCACAATCTGTACCCTGTCATGGCCGGTGCCGCCGCCGGCGTTAACACGGCGGGCTATCTGGTTCAGGTTATTGCCCATGCCGGCAAGCTGGCGCAGCAGCGCCGGCGAGAGTGAGGGGAGCTTTCCGGAACGTGCCGGCTTTTCGTCCAGGCAGATCTGCCGCATCCACGCCGCCAGCTGCCTGCCGTCACAGCGCTCGAGCAGCCGCCGGTGCTCGTCCTCCGTCACCCACATGGTGAGCATCTTGCTCCGTTTCTCTGACAAACCGGCCTCCTGATAACGCCGGGACGGGCGGGAAAGCCTTTCCCGGTCGGCGCGGGGTTGGACAAGCCGCAGGCGCGTCAGGCTTTTGGCGGGTTTCGGGGCGCAGCCCTGAACCAGTCACGTAGCGCTAGCGGAGTGTATACTGGCTTACTATGTTGGCACGGATGAGGGTGTCAGTGAAGTGCTTCATGTGGCAGGAGAAAAAAGGCGGCACCGGTGCGTCAGCAGAATATGTGATACAGGATATATTCCGCTTCCTCGCTCACTGACTCGCTGCGCTCGGTCGTTCGGCTGCGGCGAGCGGAAATGGCTTACGAACGGGGCGGAAATTTCCTGGAGGATGCCAGGAAGAAGCTTAACAGGGAAGCGAGAAGGCCACGACAAAGCCGTTTTTCCATAGGCTCCGCCCCCCTGACAAGCATCACGAAATCTGACGCTCAAATCAGTGGTGGCGAAACCCGACAGGACTATAAAGATACCAGGCGTTTCCCCCTGGTGGCTCCCTCGTGCGCTCTCCTGTTCCTGCCTTTCGGTTTACCGGTGTCACTCCGCTGTTATGGCCGCGTTTATCTCATTCCACGCCTGACACTCAGTTCCGGGAAGGCAGTTCGCTCCAAGCTGGACTGTATGCACGAACCCCCCGTTCAGTCCGACCGCAGCGTCTTATCCGGTAACTATCGACTTGAGTCCAACCCGGAAAGACACAACAAAACGCCACTGGCTGCGGCCATTGGTAAGAGGGTGTACAAGAGATTACTGATGCAGAGTTCTTGAAGTCAGAGCCATACTGAGGCTAAACTGGAAGGACAGAATTTGGTTTCAGCGGTCTTGTACACCCTGTTACCACGGTTCAGAAGTTCCCCAACTTACTGAACCCTCGAAAAAACCGCCTCCCCAGGCGGTTTTTTCGTTTCGAACATAAGATACGCTTTGTCGATTTAATCAGTCAAGGAAGAACCCTGAAAGCCTCAATCGCTTACAGAATTATTCTTGTTAGAGACATGTTTCTGCACCGTATCAACACCAGTACACAAAACAGCTGCAAACAGGAACCATCCCCACCCATCTAGGCCACGAACAGCAAGAACCCCAGCAATGACTACACAAAGCAAAGGGAACAACAAAATCATAAAGGCTCTCATAAATCCTCCAGAGGTACTTATTTTTGAATAAAGTCCCTAATCCATCCATATTGCCACTAGGATGGATTAGTAACTTACTTATTGATTACTAATGGTAATCTTCAAGATCAACGTCTAAGACGTTTGGTTCTTCCACCTTGAAAACCACCCTCCAGTTTCCGTTAACCTCTACGGAAAACTCACCTTTACGTTCACCTTTTAGGGGGTGACACCCCAGCGCCCTTACATCCACAATATCTTGAAGACATGTTGCGGTGCTTAGCGTAGTCAATATCATGCGAAGTTTTTTCGCTAAGTGAGGCTGAATTCCGGCGGTGTTACCGTTTTCAGCAAAACTCCGAAGCCCTTTATGCTTTATGTTTTTTATCATCAATCATCTCCATAAAATTTTCGTCGATATCTATCTCTATAAACAGAAAACAATTTGACAGCGTCCATTTGAACCCCTTGCATTATTAAAATAATTGACGTAACTTTGTCTCTGAGGTCGATTACCTCGTTTGACTTCCAAGAGCGCTAACCGTACAATATGGCGCCTTGAAAAAGTCGGTAAAGACACCATATCAGCGGTAGCTTTCTGCTCCACCGAGCATCCTAAAGCTTACTGCTTTTTTTGTCAATAACAGACACTTGCGTATTGTGCAATGCGCAACGCGAAAGAAACAAAATGTTTTGTGTAATCAAATACAAAACCAATAGAGGAAGGCATGATAAATCTTTACGATCCTGTACACCCCGGTGAATTCATCAGGGAAATGTTCATGGAACCGTTCGAAATACCTGCCGCAGAGTTAGCTGATAAGCTTGAAGTATCACAATCTGCATTAAGTAGATTGCTCAATGGAAAAACTGATCTTAGTTATGAGATGGCTCTTCGACTATCTAAAGTTATAGGCCGCTCTGCAGAGTCGTGGGTTAATATGCAGGCTCAGTACAGCCTCTCGAAAAGTCGTAAAACTTTATCCGAGACGCTAGAACACCTTCATCCGATGTTTCCATAAGTAAAAGCCCGCTCGTGCGGGCTTTTTGCCGTAAAACCCCCGCATACCTACCTTTAGTTTGATTTTTAGTTCAGTTCTTAGATCTTGAAATGATTGTTGTTTGAACACCAATAAGATGCCCATACAAGGCTCTAAAAAGGAGAACAAAATGGCAATTTATGTAGGACCACATGGCAAAATAGGTCGTGATGGTGGCTCATTCCAAGAATGTGACATCAACACAAACACTCATACTGTTACCCGCAAATATGGACGATACTGCACCATTCGCGATAATGAGTTCGCACCACCAACGAGCGCACCTGGCAGGTACTGGCTACAGATCTACCGAACCCCAGACAACACTGAGTAACAGAAGCGCCAGTAACGACAAAGCCCGCATAAGCGGGCTTTGTCTCTTACAAAATTCCTCGTCGTCGCAATTCAGCTTCTATCGCCTCACATGCGGCATCCACAATCTCCGTGTTGTAGTACCTGGACATGCCACTGCTAATGATATCGTCCATTAGGGCACGGTTATGAGCTAAGGTACGTCGTAAGTATTCAGGGGTATGTTGCTCCATCGGATTCTCCTTTTCATGACTGAGCATTATTGCTTACCTGTATTTATCCCCGTCAGTGCTGGTCACGTTGAAAAGCCCTAAAAAACCACTTTTTTAGCTGCCTTAATCATTGAAAAATGGCACTTAAATCCACATCTATCGCGCTGGGGAAATCGCCCGCACACAGCCACTGATAAAATAAAAGTGAGATAAAATGGATCCAATGGATAAGATTTGCGATGTTTGTGCCCTCCCTGCCAGCGCCTGTACCTGT
>NZ_CP115034.1:0-2715 GCF_014596845.2 Citrobacter sp. C5_2
TAACAGAAAAAAATAATATGTATTACAAGCCTATTGTCGATTTATTTGAAAATAACCCAAATGCTTATGATTTTAAATTAAAAATAGAAAGCAAAGTTTCATTTTCAAATACTGTAAAAAGAGTTAGTGAAACTTTATGGCCAAGAAAAAAATATCATGCTAGTCCTTATTCTTTCCGACATGCCAAAGCAACAGAATTGAAAAATTCTGGCAGTTTCGATGCTGAAGAAATAGCCAAAATCATGGGCCATGCTTCTGTTAGATCACAACAAAGTTACGGAAGAAGAAATAAAAAAAGCAATGGTGAATTTGACGACATTGTAAATGTCGAAGCAAGCAGTAAACCGAGAGGCGGCGATAGATTACTAAGGTTTAAAATCAACAGTAAAAACCAAGCATTAAAGAAGATTGCTGATAGTGTCACTACCAGCACAGCACCAGTTTCACCGGTGCCAGCAAAGAGCCGTTCTATGAAACGCTGAGAAGCTACACAGCTTGCTGTGTGGCTTTGAAGTGTTGGCCCCCGGCAGGGGATACCGAAAAGCACCTTCTGATTTTGAAAATTGCCCGGTAGGGTAACTGGATGGTTTCCCAGATGGGGTTATTGGACGATAGTCCAGGAAAACATAACAAAGTTTAAAATTGCCCGTAGGGTGGGTGAATTGGTCTAAAAATGGTCGCTTCGCTCTATATATTTAATACTAAGAAAGAAACATAGCTTTAACCCCCGTAAACGCTGAAAAGTGACTGTCAGTAGTGGCAAGTTAAACTGTCAGGTTTAGACAGTATAATTAATTATCATTCTCATTTAGTTTTTTATGCTACTGTCATATAACAATGGAAAATTGATAGTTAAGTTGCCTTTCATTGACTTGACAACTGTCAAAAATCCTTTATATATGACAGAAGAAAAACCAAAAAGGAGAAATTAGATGAAAGAAAACAAAGAAGTTGTTGAAAAACCGAAAAAATCTAGACGAGGCTTTTTACGATATAAAGAAAACCCTTTCCTATTACCAGCCGTAACAAATACAAATTCAGGATCTAAAAGAGTTACAAGTAACAAAGACAAGTTACTTATAATTAGCGAAAAAACTGGAGAGCAACTCGCAGGAGCTGGTTTTTTTCATTATGAAGAAGTGGACAAAACTCAATTTTTAAAACTCTACATTAACGGTGTGAAGGCTTTAACGGAACTTTCCAGTTCCGGGACAAAAGTTTTTGAAGTGCTTTATAGAACAGTACAAGATAATATGAATAAAGATAAAGTACTCATTGCTTATGATTTAATAGATCAAAATATTGTGTCTATTTCTGAAAGTACTTTTTTCCGTGGAATGAAAGAATTAATAGAAAAGAAATTTATCGCAGAAACTACGATTCAAAACCTCTATTTTATAAATCCAGATTATATTTTCAATGGCGATAGATTAAGTTTTGTTAAAACATTCATTAAATCAAACGATCCGAAAAAAATTTCAAAAAAATAAAATTCGCCCTCGCCGGGCAGGCGAATCCCCAAAATAAATAGAATGAAAACTCTATTTATTCTGGGGATTTCCATATTCTCAATTTCTCCATATTTATAATATTGACATTAATATTCACCACGCTATATCTATATTATCTTTTGTTGTTTTCACTATTACCAAATAGTGAAACAACAAGGCATTTTGGGGGGTAAGCGAAGCGAGCCCAACAATAATGCCACCCCCTTCAAGGGGGTCATATTGAATTTTAGAGCGACAGCGAAAAAATTTAATATGGGGGAATGGTTTGGGTTTTACGGTATTTCAAATTTGAGTGAAACGAATTTTTGAAATGTCCGGATTTTGATGGCAACAATATAAAAACAATACAAGGAAATAAATATGACAATATTAATTGAGCAGGAATATTTAAAGAGATTTAATGATTTTTACGAAAAGGCAAAACCAAGTTACGACAGGTTTATAAGTTATGTGTTTGATTCTATTAGTGATTTAGTTGATGAGGCATTAACGGAGGCTTTTGGGAATAATGAAGATGCGTATGATCAATATAGATCTTCTATGTTTAACAATGAAGTCACATTAATAACCCCAGTCTTGCATGAATTTATAAAAGAAAAGTATTTTACAGGTGAAAACACTACCTCACCAGATTACATTAGAAGCTCAAAGATAAGTATTGAAGATGAAAAAACATATAAAGAAGAATTTAATAAAATACTTGATGTATTGATTGATAGGAGAAATAAAGAATTAAAGGATGAATTTGAGAAAATGACAAATTATTTTATTATGGAAAAGATTGATGCTTTCCTACATTTACATTTAAACGGAAAAAATATGTTTTCTCTGAATAGACAAGAAGCATTGCAAAGAGAAAATTTATATAAAGTAGAGTATTTTGCATTAAGGAAAATATTTGAAGATATATTTGACGATAGAATAAATAAAAAGGATTGATTTATGGGTAACTCCAAAAGAAATATAAAAAAACTAAATGAAGATTTTAGGGAGAGTATTTTAGATTATGCGATCTCGCACAATCTAAAATGTGCTCAGGCACTTATCGCATTATATGCGACGGGATGTAGACCTGACGAACTTAAAACCGGAGTAAAAGTTAATTATGACAGTAAAAACAATGCACTAAGTTTTAAAATAATAGGCTCTAAATTAAATGCAGAGCAAAAAAGAGGAATACGAATTAGAGAAGTTACTGTGAAAA